>JANWWA010000001.1:496292-502813 GCA_025056565.1 Chloroherpetonaceae bacterium
GCAAGGACAAAGACCGTTGCGCTACTTACAGTTGCGGGACAGCTCGTGATTTGCACACGATTCCTTTTTCATCGGCATCTCTGCCGAACCTGCAAGGGTTGATGAGATGAGAATGAACAAACAGTTGCTATGATAGATTTTTCTCTGAAGACTTCCAAAGCGTTTGGCAATGCTGGCCAGCGTCTAACGCTTCAAGCGCAATTAGTTTTGTCTCTCAAACGATTCAATGATGGCACGGATGTCAGAAGCGGTGATATCAACTTGGTCTGACTTGGCGTAGACTGCAAGGAGGACTGCCGTAGTCCTTGCTTTGAGATAATACACGATTCGGTAGCCGCCACGCTTTCCACGCTTTGCATCTCGGTTTGGCACGCGCACCTTGAATACTGCGTATCCAACGCCTTGCACTTGCTCCCCAATAACTTGACCACTTTTGAGTGGTTTGCTGACAAACTCGTCAATGTCTTTGCCGATGTTCTTGTATCGCTTTTTCAACGCCTTTACTTGTCGCTCGAACGTGGGCGATACAAAAACATCAATCATTTTCTCTCAGCTCATCCAAAAGCTCGTCAATAGGTCGGTATTCACCCCTCATTACCTCTGCCCATGACTGATGGAGTTCTGTTAGTAGCTTCTCTTTAGCTTTGTTCGTCCTGCGCTTTGCTTGCAGTTTTCTTATGCTATTTGCGCCACGTAGTAGGCGCATCAGTGCCGTTCTCTGTTTCGGCGTTAATCTTTCTATGGCTTGCTTTATCTGTTGAAATTCCTCAACCTTCATTGCGCTTCTGAAATTTGAATGACAGACTGCAAAAGCAATTTAGGCTTGCTGATGATAAAACCCAATTCCACGTTGCTTTCTCCCTGTGAAACGTTGTGTTAGTCTCCTTTCCTAAGCGCAAACGGCGCTTGCACGCCGAACACGATGTTGCGAC
Organism: Chloroherpetonaceae bacterium; assembly: GCA_025056565.1. NCBI lineage: Bacteria > Pseudomonadati > Chlorobiota > Chlorobiia > Chlorobiales > Chloroherpetonaceae > Chloroherpetonaceae bacterium. The sequence continues at coordinate 497,225 of JANWWA010000001.1, forward strand.
CAATCATATTGAGGTTCAGTGGCTTAGTGACGGATAGGTGGTCAATGTAAGCTGCATTCGTCAGGTTATTGCCAATGATGAAAACATCAATGTCTTGTCCGCCAATTGGAATGCTTGCGCCTGCTCGCGCATTGAGCAAAGTGTAAGCAGGCGTTGCCGTCTCGTTTTGACCTGTGCGATTTTGCTCAAAGAAATGCATTGCCTCGAGTGCAAGGTATGGTCGCTTGAAGAAGCCCAGATTCTTCTGTTCAAACTTTATCTCTCCAATTAGGCGGTCTTGTGGAATGAAGGTCGGGTGCTTGAAACCAAGCGGGTCGCCTGAAAGCTCTGCGCGCACCAAACTGTATGTAAGGTGCAGACCCACCCACTCCAACGGGTGCAAATCCAGCATCGCTTCGCCGCCGTAGAGCGTTGCATCGTTTTGAGTATGCTGAAACACTCGTCCTTGACCAATCGGCGCAGGCTCATTGGTTTGCACAAGGTAGATATATCCACTGACGATGTTGTAAAAAGGCGAAATATCAAGCGTCAGCCAATCGGCGTGCAAGTGGTAGTTCAGGTCGACTTGGTGATTGATTTGTGGCTTGAAGTTTGGATTGCCACGCTCGTAGCGTCCGCCGTGAATGCCATTTTGCGTCAGCTCAGGCATCGTAGGCGAGCGGAAGCCTCTGGCAAGATTGACTTTGACAAATTGCGACGGCGAAACATTGTAAATGACGCCAATTGAACCTGTAAGATTATTGTATGTGTTATCGACCTTGAACTGATTGGTGGTTTGAGTTTGCGTCGGATATGATTTCATATTTCGGAAGTCGTATCGCAAACCGCCTGTGAAGATAAGAGGCTCAGCGAGCTTGAAATCCGCAATCGCATACACGCCTGCGTCATTGATTTCCGAATCCAAGAGTGGGTTATTTGGTCTGGTCTCGTCAGCGTCGTTGCGCACATTGGCAAAATTGAGACCGAACAAAAGCCGCTTGTCTTCGAGCGAAAGATTCAGCTTCGCGTTAGCAGTAAAGGTGTTCAGTTGCATGAGCGCAAAAGACGGGATGTTAAGTTGCCGCTGCTGCGGATTGTAAGCGCCGCCAATGCCTTCGCGCCGATTCATCTGGTAGCCCAAGTCCACATCCAGAGTGTGATTGCCGAAGAAAATCGTGTTGTTGGAAGAGATGAAGGAGTTATCAAGGTTCTGATACCACACTTGATTGTTTCTGCCTTTTTCTATCAAGTCAGGTTGTGCCTGAAATAGGTTAATCTGGCTCTGGTTTTGCAAGCCATACTTAGCTTTGGTGTAGTTGTAGTTCAGAGCGAAGATGCCGAAAGGCAATCGCGCGCCTGCGCTCACCGAAGCATTTTGCTCATTGAATCGCGTGTTTGCAATCACGGCATTGTTGCCATCTCGGAAGTCCTCATGCGATTTCAGGCTGCCGCGCGCTGAGAAAGAAATTCTCCACGCTGCCCCGAAGCCCTAAGGTCGTGAGATAGCCAATCGTGTTTGCATTGTAATGCGCTGTTACATCGCCCTCGAGGCTATTAGGCTGCGCAGGGCGCTCGCGCACGACGTTGATAACGCCGCCCACGGCGTCAGAGCCATATTGCAGCGACGCTGGTCCTTTGATGGCTTCAATGCGAGACGCTGTAAATTCATCGACCAAAAAGGGGTGGTTGGACGAAAAGTTAAAGTTTTCCTGCTTGATGCCATTATTCAGCAGAATCACATTCGCATTCGTTAGCCCCCTGATGACAGGCTTGCCTACCGCATTGCCAAGACTTGAGAAATAAATCCCCGGCGTTCTTGCGATAGCTTGGGAAAGATTTACTGTTCCTGAACTGACAACATCGCGCTTCATCACAGTCGTGATAGGATAAGGCAGCCGTTCTTGCTCCTTGACAAAACCTGCCGTGACGACGATTTCTTCTGTCTCAATTGGCGTTTCGACAAGCGTCACGTTCAATGTGTAAGCGTTCTCGCCGCTGGGAAGCGTAACGGTCTCTAACTTGGATTTGTAGCCCAAGAGACCGAACTCGACCGTGAAGGACTTCAGATTCTCGGGAACTGACAGTTGATACGAGCCATCAGTTTTGGTGAAGGCTGTCAGTTTGGCTTGATGCACCAGTACCGTAACGCCCGCCAGCGATTCGCCACGATTGTCGGTTACTTTGCCTCTAAGAACGGTTTGCGCAGATGCGCCGCTGCCAAGTAGGAAAAAGAGAGCGACTAACGCAAGACTTCCCTTCTGCATAGCAGTTGAGGTTTTTAATTATTTGAGCATATAACTTTTTGGCGATGCAAAGATATGCAAACGATTTGCATCTATCAAGCGCTTTTGGCTAATCATATCGCATGTCCAGTCTCAGTAGGACGCGCTTGCCACGGCGCTGCAAAATCGAGGGCGAGCGGTGAATCAGACCTTTGCCTTTGTTTTCAGGCAGATACTCGCCTTTGAGAATTGCAATCTCAAACGGACGCAGTTGATAGACGCGCGAAAAATCCTTGATGATTTCTTCATTCGTGCCTTTTACCAGTTTCTCACGATTGACATTGTCGTCAGGCGTCCACTCTGTGCCTTCGCCATAGTAAGTGCAAAGCAGACGCAGGTGATAAAAATCACGATGGAATTTCTCGCAGCTATTGTCTCGCACGATGGCAAGAAGAAACTTTACATCATCAACGCCCACTACTGCCGCATAGTCTTGCGTTGTCGTATCCACTTCTTCAATGAACTTTTGCCAGCCCACTTCATCTAACGCCCGGTGCTTCTCGAGGCGAGATTCCAAAAACTCGCGGCATTCTTCGGCAGGCATTGTGCGCTCTAATTGTTGAAAGTCGGTTTCAACCCACCGCTCCAAAAAGCGATAGATGTCCGCATCAACAGGGCGCGGCAAAATTGCCAGATTGATATGCGGCTCGTGAATGCCGTAGAGTTCGGCAAAAGTGTTTGCTTTGCACACGTGCGCAGGGAGCGTGTCGGGATAGCGCGCCATCGTTTCGGTCATCATTCTCAGCGTGAAAGTTTAACGGCGTTATTGAAAATGGTTAGGGCTTCAATAAGCCATAATTGCTTCTAGTCGCTTTCGTGCGCAAGTGGTGTCCGCCATCTTGTCGTAGCCAACGATCGCATATTCCCAATCGCCATACATCGGGTTGGGCAAGACGATGAAACGCTTGCCAAACTCGTTCTTCAGCCGTTCAACTTCTTCGTTGCGCGTCGCTTCGGGCTTTCGTTCAAAGACGTCGGAAAAGTCGTTGAGATTATCGCCGCAGAGGAGAACGATGTCGAACTTTTCCGCAACGAGCTGTCGCCGCGCTTCTTTGCTTGGCGTATCAGTTCGCATCAGAAGGTGAGCGCTGTCGGCAAAGGGGAAACCCGCCGACCTGAAATTGCGCAGCGTCGCTTCTCGCAGGTTTTCGCCGCGATTCGTGATGTAAAAGACCTCTACGTTTTTGGATTTCGCGTAGTTCAAAAATTCAGCGGCTCCGGGCACGGGCTTCGCCAAAGCGAGCGAGCACCACTCGTCCCAGTGCGCGGGGTGCGTTGTGTCTTGCTTGATCAGCTTGCCTTGATATAGCGAGTTATCGAGCACCGTTTCGTCAACATCAACCACAATTGCTTTCGGCTTTGATTTCGGGGCAGACTTTGCTTTGAGCGCTTCGTCTAAGCGAAGTTTTGCAAGGGAATACGCTTGGTAACAAAGCGCCATCGCTTCGCCAGAACGCTGCATCCAGAGCGTTGCCAAAACGGAATGCGTGGCAAGGTTAGATTTTCTCTCCGTCGCTTGCCCCAGTTTTCGTGGGAGCGCCGTTGGGCGCGGCGCAGGCTGCTCAACCGCCGATTGATTGCGCGCATAGTTGAAGACAAAGAGAAACAAGCCAACACCCAGAAGCAGCACAATGCCAAAGGTGAGTCTGTTCATCGTTTGAAACGGTGTTTCGAAACGGTTAGACTTCACTCAGCGCTTGCTCAAACCACCGCGTCACATTCTGCCAGTGCGCTTTGCCATAGAGCCGAATGAATTGCTTGGTCTGCTCATCGCGTTCATCACGCAGCGCGCGAAGACGCTCTTCAATGTATGGTCGCGTGAGTTTGATGCCGCAATCCACCGTGATGCACCGTTTCCACTCTTGATAAGAACTTGGCAAAATCATTTCTCCTCAAATGATGCGTTGAAGATGATTTCGTTTTGCTTGACTCCATTGTGATATTCCTCCACTTTCATCACTCTGCCTCGCCTATCCCAAAATGTCCATCGTCCAATGGCGGTATCGTTGTGGTAATGCGCTTCTTGGCAGAGCAAGGAATCTTCGTGCCAATAGAGCCATTTGCCGTGCTTTCTGCCATCGCAGTAGGTTTCAGCGCGGCAAGGCGAACCGTTTTCGTGGAAGAATGTCCAGACTGAAAGCAGATTGCCATTTTCGCGGCGAAATTCTCCTTCGCAGAGTTTGCGCCCATGAAAATCCCAATATGTCCATTTGCCGATAGGCAAGCCTTGTTCGTCGTAATGCTCAACGCCGTGAAGTTGCCCATTCGGATACCAAGTCGAACAGGCGCCAACTTTCGCCAATCGTCCATCGTCCAAACGCTTTGCCGTAAAAAACGCTTTTGGATGACCGTTGAGATAAAGCAAGCGGTTTTCGCCTTCCACGATGCATGCCGAAACAAAAAGGGGAAGAAGCAATAGAAGCCAGCGAGACTTATTCATCGTCATTTGCCTGCTGTGTCTTCTGTCTCAAGCAATAGTTTTTTGCCGCGCCAACGGCGATGCCAAAGGGGCAGAGGTAGTGGCAGGCGCCGCGCTTGCCAAAAATCATCACGGAAAAACCAACGAGCGTGAGAATGATGAAATGCCCCGCCTGCACGAAGAGGTTGTCGTCGCCTTGCAGAGGGAAGTGAATAGGCGACTCGCCCTCGGCAAACATTGTATCGGTGAAAAGCCAGACGAGCGGCGTCCAGCTTACGAGCACAATCAGCACGGCGTATTGCGAAATTTTGGGATTGAACTTGACGCGCTTTTTAGCGAGCGGTTGCAGCCAATCTTGCACGCCACCAAGCCAGCAGAAGTTGGCGCAGACCCAACGCCCGCTTCTTGCCGCCCAGAGAATTACCGCTGCCCAAAACGCCAAGCCGAAAATCGCCCACCAGACATTGGGAATCGTGAATTTGACGATGAAAATGTGCGCAACCACCGTTGTCAGCTGCAGCCAAAGTCGCTGACGAATCGCTTTGCTTCGTCTTGTCTCTCCCGCTGCCGCAACTTTGCTTTCCATAACTTTTTTTTGCAAATTATTTGCATTTAGAAAGAACGCAAAAATCAGCAAATTTCAAAACGCATTTATCGCTATCTTCAAACGCTATTCAACCAAATCCGCAACGAAGATGGAAACGCTAACGATTTCGCAATACGAATTGGAAAGGGGGAAGCCCGTGCCGCGCCTCAGACACAGCATTCTGCAACACCGATTAGATGTCGCCTTTGCGCGATACGATGCGCAATTCAGCATCTTGCCTGAAATTGACCTTGAACTTGGCGGAAAGCTTTTCGTGCCCGATGTGTGCGTCTATCCGAAGCAACAGGTCAGTTGGGTTGGCG